>NZ_SUTM01000005.1:105651-125547 GCF_015062935.1 Methanobrevibacter sp.
GAGTTTTTGGTTTAGTGTTTCTGTTTCTGTTTTTTTGTTGGTTAGTTCGGTGTTTAGGTTGTTGTTTTTTGTTGTTAACTCGTTTATTTTCTTTTTAAGTTCTTGTGAAGCATTACTTAAAGTTTCGCTTTGATTTTTAATTTTGTCATTCAATTCATTAATTTGTGAATCTTTAGATTCATTTATCTTATTTAATTCTTCGATTTTGTTTGTTAATGAAACCAATGCCCCATCTTTACTAATTACCATGTCATTAAGTGAATTGACTTTAAAATCGTTATATGATTTAACTTTAGATATTTTTTCTTCTTTTTGAAGAATTTTTTCATTTAAACTTTTTATTTCCAATTCCTGATTTAAAATAGAGTTATTATGATTTGATGAGATTAGTTTAAAAGGGTCTTCATCATTACAAGAAAAGATTAGATTATTTTCATCTTTGGACAGTTTTACAAGAAATTCATAAACTATTTTCTTTTTAATAATTCTTAATACAAAAAGTTCATCAAGAGGAAAGTTAAAATCTATTATTTTATCAATATCAATTTCAATAACATTATCTATTAATTCATTTAACATTAAACTCACACAACATTATTTCTTGATTTTTCTAAGAGGTTCAGTTAATTTCCAGCTATTTGAATTAATTAACTTATTATTTAAATCCAATAATTCTTTATTGGATGCTAATAATTTTTCATTTTGTTTTTTAAGGTCAATTATATTTTCATTGACTTTTTTATTGTCTAATTCTAATAATTTCTTATTGGAACTTTTCAAGTTAGCGTTTTCTTTTTTAAGGTTATTAATCTCTTCAATTAATTCATTTTCATGTTTTTTAAGATTTTCAAGTTCGTTTTCACTTTCTCCATTTGCAACCTTGGCTAAATTACTGTTTTCCTCTTTAAGTTTTTTATTTTCATTACTGTTTTTGATAATGATTTTGTTAAATGTGCTTAGCACCCTATTTTTAAAGTTATTATAGTCAAAATGTTTCATGTCATAGCGTTTTATTTCATTTAAAACTTTTGTATAATGTTCAGGATATCTTTCAAGATAACGTATAATGAATGTCATTTGACTTGAATTCATAGTAAGGTCTAATAATTTCTCCATTTTAGGGTTTTCTAAGGTTTCGTGCATGTCATCAACTTTTTTCATCACTTCTAATCGTTGAATGATATTGAAGTCATATGAAAGAGGTTGTCTTGAAACGGAGTTACTTACAACTAGCCTATAATAAATTGCATCACAGTCATTTCCTACAAAATAAAATTCGTAATCAAATTTTGAATATAATCTACAGAAATAATCGTGGTCGTCACCGCTTTTTAAATTTGGATCAAATTTCACAGTTTTAATATCTCTTGTAGGCATAACTTTATTTGTTGCTATTAGCAATGCTCCTTGTGAAATGGAATAGGGATCAATTATTCCTTTTTTGCCTTTAAATGATTTTGTAAAGTAAGTTTCACTTATTTCACCAGTATTTTCATCAATATCATAATAATCTCCAATGATAATACGATTTGGTGCACAGTGTTTATATGCTTCATATAAATAGTTTGGGCTAATAAAATCATCTACATCAATAAAAACAACGTATTCTCTATTCAATTCATCAATTCCCTTATTTCGTGCGGTTGTTGCACCGGGTTCAGATTCAATAATCTCGATGTTTATTTCAGGATTGTTTTTTGAAAATTCTCTGATTAGGTTTTCGGTGTTGTCTCTTTCACCATTTATTACAAATAATACTTCAAATAACTCATAATCTAAGGTCTGTTTTTTCATGGAGTCTAAAAATTTCAATACAAATTCTTCTGCTTTATAAGTTGGAACTAATACACTAATTCCCTTCTTAAAGTCATATTCTGGCATGTATTTTTTTAAATAATCATTATGGGATTGCAAATCATTGTTTATTTTTTTTAGATGTTCATAATCCTTTTTTAAGTTTGCATTTTGATTTTTTAGATTGTTGTTTTGAGTTTGCAAGGAGTTAAGTTTTAGTGTATAGTTATGATTTAAAATTTCATATTCATTCAATGTTTTATTATAAAACTCTAACTGTTTGTCTAAATCTTCAGTAGAAATAGTAATTTTGTCTTTTTTGAATTTATATTGATTATTAATATTTTGAGTCATGAAAAAACCTGATTTATTTTATATTAAAATTAAATGGTGAATCACAAATATTTTTTGTTAATCTTTGTATTTCACAAGTTGTTATTTGATATAATTTTTTTTATTAATTTTCATATATGTTTTTTTTTGTACTTATATTATTGCCAATTTAAGTTTTTAGATTTTTTTTAATTTTCTCTATTTTAATCAATGATTTCTTAATATTTGATGGTAATAATAAATACTATGGACATTATAAACAGTATATAGTTATCTTTAATTATTATGGTGAATTTTATGAATGACCTTGTTGAAAAAATAATTGAATTAGATATAGATGAAATAATGGGTTATAATTTCCCAATTGATGAACCGTTTGGATTAAAGGTTAATTATAAAGGGGTGCCTTTTGATTTTGTTGTAAGGTTGTCTTCAAAAAATAAAAATTTAATATGTACCAGTCCTGGGGCGCATATGAGGAATCAAAGAACAAGTTCAGGTAAATTAATGACTGCTCCTTTTATTGATAGGTGGTCTTGGTTTAAATATTATGATGATTCATTTATTGCTCATTCCGATCCGATGTTGACTATTGATGATGAATTGGTATTAGGTTGGTGTGTAGGGACTGAAAATCATTGGTATTTGAATACTATTGCTAGAATAATTGATTATATTACAATAAACCATAAAATCAGGCATGATAATATTTTATTTTATGGTACCTCAAATGGGGGTTATGTTTCAATGGTTTTAGCCACAATTTTTAAAGGTTCCTCTTGTTTAGTTAATAATTGTCAATTTTCTGCATTCAATTATCACTGGGAGATGATAAGACAACTTTTTGATGTTTTAAAAAAGACTTGGGGAGAAGTATTGCCTTCTGAAAATCGAGAGTATGTTGATAGAATTTATCACAGTAACCTAATTTATCAAAAATTAAATGAATTAGAACGAAACATTGTTTCTCATATTTATTATCGTGTAGACATTATGGAGTTATTCAAAAAAGTAAAATATGTTCCGAATATTACTTATTATTTGCATGTTCGGTCTAATGATGATGTAAATAAATTCGCAGTACCATTTTTAAAGGAAATAATTAATTTCCCTTATTTTAATGATAGAATCAATGTTATGATGTACCATGAAAAGAAAGATGCGGTTCATTCACCTTTATATTATAATAAAATTGGTAAAATTCTTAGATTATATTCTCAAACCCAATTAAATAATCCGGTTAAAGGCACTTATAAAATTGGTTTTTTTGATTTTGAAAATTATCGTGATGAAATAACAAAAGAAAAATTTAAAGTAGATTATTATAAAGAGAATTTAGGGTCTTTATCAAAGTATCGAACTGCACGTATCGATTTGAAAAATTTGGGAATTTCATCAAATAACATTGAAATCATAGAAAATTCTGATAAAAATTGCGAAATATTCAATTTTGATTATTCTAAGGATGAAAAAGGAATTGGAACACAGTTGCACAGTGAAAATGGCAATTTGCAACTAAAAATAAAATGTATCAATGATGGATTATTGGATATAAGACTTAGAGGTATTGATTATAAAACTAAAAATAGTCGTATTCCAATTTATATCAAATATACAAATTTCAAAATAAATAATCAGAGGATTATTAACGAGCCGAAGATTGTTTGGCATGATCAACCTGTTTATTATCAAAAAGATGTTGAAAACGGTGAAATAGTTGAAATTTATTTAGAATGGGAACCGATTTAAATAATGCGATACTTAAGTTAAAATAATAATTGATATTGTCATATGCAATGACCTATCAATTATAATTCTTATTTTTACTTATATTTTTGAAAGATTTCCTAAATTATATAAAGTAATTTCTTCAGGTACTCCATTGATAATATTTTTTGTATCGAATATTATCGGATTTTTCATTTCTTTAATCAATAAATTCATATCCATATCCTTAAACTCATCATGGTCTGCTAAAATCAAGCACAATGATGCATTTTTAATTGTATTTTCAAAATCATGATAATCTTCATTTTCAACATGGGGGTCAAATATTTCAATGTCATATCCTTTCTCATTTAATTGGGCAATAATTTCAAATGCCGGACTTTCTCGTGTATCTCCAGTATTCCCTTTATAAGACACTCCTAAAATTGCAATTTTTTCATTCCCCTTGCAATTATTCTCAATAATTTTCTCAGCGTATTTTGTTACGAAATCAGGCATGCTCTTATTTGTATCTCTTGCCAATTTTATTATTTTAGCTGTTTCAGGTGCTTTTGCATAAATGAAGTATGGATCAATTGCAAGGCAGTGACCGCCAACTCCAGGTCCCGGATTTAAAATATTCACACGAGGATGTTTATTTGCAAGTTTTATCACGTCTAGTGCGTTAACATCAATTTCAGCACAAATTTTAGCAAGTTCATTTGCAAGGGCAATGTTGATATCTCTGAATGTATTCTCCATACATTTGGATAGTTCTGCAGTTTTTGCTTCGGTTTTCATCAGTTCCCCTTTAACAAAAATTCCATACGCTTCAGCTGCTTTTTCAGTACATTTTGGAGTTACTCCCCCAATAATTCTGTCATTGTGCACTAGTTCATATATTATTTGCCCAGGTAGAACTCTTTCCGGACAATGTGCAAGGAATAAATCTTCTCCTATTGTGAATCCTTCATTTTCAAAAATTGGTTGCACGGTTTCTTCTATAGATCCTGGCGCAATTGTTGATTCAACAATTATCACATTTTCTTTTTTAACATATTTTAATATGGAGTTACATGCTTCAATGACGTAACTTAAATCACAGCTTAGATTTTCCATTTTATAAGGTGTTGGTACTGTGATTATGAAAACATCCGCTTCAGCAGGCTCTAGTTGTGCAACATACCTATTTTCATTTATTGCATCAGTTATGGCTTCGGAAATTCCAGGTTCTTCAATATGCACTATTCCTTTATTTAAATCATCAATAACTTCTTTTTTAACATCAACTCCAACAACATTGCAGCCATTTTCTGCAAATAATGCTGCGGTTGGAAGTCCAATATAACCTTGGCCAATTACGCAAATTTTCATTTTCATCACTCAATTTTCTTTTCTTTAATTTTGTCTTCGATTATTTCTTTCAAAGTTTCTTGTACTGTAAATATGTTGTCTACATATGATAGATATTTGGTTTCAATATTAACCATTTGACTTCCATATTCACAAATTCTCCAGATGTCAGTACCGCTTCCAAGATAATCGCTGATTTTTGAGGGGACAAATGGATTTCTTTCAAAGTTTCCTTTTGATCGTAAATCGTTAACTATTAAACAATCAAATTTCGTAGTTAAATTCAAAAATTCGAATAAGGGTTCAAAAGCATTCACAATAATTTTGTCTTTTATTGGCATGCAGTCAACAATCTTTTGGAATTCTTCGGGAGTTTGTACAAATAAATGTATCAAAGTTTTGTCCTGTAAATCTTCATCCAATGCATAGAATGAAGAAAATACATTGTAAATGTGTCTTAAATCAAAGAATTTACCGAAATATGCAAGATTCACTTTATTGTCCTCAATTTTATCATAATTAGATTCCTTTAGATAATACCAATCTTTTGGAGGTATTGGGTGTGGTGCAATAATGGATTTTTTTCTTATGTCTGCTTTAATCTCTTCAACTTTCAATGTATTCAGCATTAAATCCATTCCGCTTTGGTTTGTGAAAAGGATTTCATCGGCAAATAAAAATGGCAGATATTCACTATAAAATATGAAATTATCTTCATCTTCGACAACAGGGAAATTATATTCTGTTATTATACTGTTAATCTTGTCCATATCCTCTTTATCAATTTGGATATAGGTTGTTTCTCCTCTTGAATTTATCATTAAGGGGTCTGAAAATTCACATATCCATTTCACTTTTGGATTTCTAACTTTATATGCAAATGCAAGAAAATGTGACATAGGTTGCATGGATCTGCTGTAAACTCTTTCATATTCCCCATTTTTTTCACAAATCTTGTCAATTTCTTCCATGCCTTCTTTAACAAAGGTTTTTGCATTTTCCCATCTCCACCATATTGGAATATCAAGTAAAACATCATTATTTATAAGTTTCTTGATAATATTGTTGAAGTCCTCATCAATTGGATAAGGCATCTTATTGTGAATAACGTCAAATTCTTCTCCGTATTCATATAATCTTTTTGCAGCAACATTACTGCTTGTATCGTTATAAGGTAAGAAATTGAATGCACATACTAACTTTTTACTTTTTTTATTTCCCGTATCACGTTTCGCTACAACCATTTTTTGCCTCTATGATTTAAGTTATTTTAATATATGATTAAAATTATATTTATACATAATCTGTTAAATGGTGGTTAAATGGCAAAGGTATCTGTTGTAATTCCAGTATATAATGTTGAAGATTATCTTGAGGATTGTCTCAATTCAATTGTAAATCAGACATTAAGAGATATAGAAATAATCTGTATTAATGATGGTTCAACAGATAACTCTTTGGATATCTTACATAAATTTAGTGAAAACGATGATAGATTTAAAATAATATCTCAGGAAAATCAGGGCCATGCCGTTGCCACCAATAAAGGAATTCAAATGGCCAACGGCGAGTATTTGTATCTAATGGATTCTGATGATATAGTTAAGCTAAATCTATTGGAAGATACGTATAGGTTATGCAGTTCAAAAAATCTAGATTTTGTAATTTTCAAAGCTATGAATTATAATGAACTGGAAAACAAGTTTTATGAAAGTGAAAGGTATAGTATGCAAAAATTATTCGATAGTGTCGGTGATGAAATATTTTCATATAAAGACATACCTGATGAAGTATTATTCAATATAAGTGTTACTCCTTGGTCCAAATTATACAATCGAGAATTTATTGTGAATTGCGGTGCAAAATTTCCCGAAGGATTAGTATTCGATGACAATGTTTTCTTCTGGCAGGTTTTATTCAATGCTAAGAGAATTTACTTTTACAATGAATTTCTGTTTACACGAAGATGGTATTCAACTTCCTCAACAACTTCCGGCGACCAAAGGTATTTGGATTCAATTGAGATTGTGAACTTGATTGGAGAGGAATTTAAAAAATATGGTGAGTTTGAACACCATAAGAAAAAACTATACAATGAAAAAATTCACATGGGTGATTTTAGATACAGATATATCAAAAAAGAATTTAAAAGCATATTTTTTGATGCCTGGAGAAAGGATTTAATTGAAGTTTTTAAAGATGAAGTGTTATTTGAAGATTTGTATAAAAACTTAATAGATGCGTATAAAAATATGCTTGTTAAGATTTTGCTTTCTCAAAACCATGATGAATTTAAGAATATGCAAGATATTGCCCAATTGGATTTTAAAAAAATAAAAAAAGATATTGATTTGAAATTAAAAAGTGAAGACAAATCTATTAAAAGCAAATTTAAAAAAAATTTGAAAAGATTATTCTAATGAATTCACTTTTCAAATAAATCGAAACTCACAATCATTCCTTTCAAATTCAAATCATCCTTTGGAAATTTCATGGAAGTTCCGTCAAAAACCATGTGAATTAATGCTTGATGCTTTTCTTCAAATTCTTTAACATTAATGTCTTCATCAATTAGTTTCATTTCTCTTTTAAAGGAAGTCATGATGTCTTCAGGCGCTTTAATGTCTAATAATCCTCGTTGGAAATTTTCTTCGATTGCATCAACAGTTAATTTTGCAGATTCTCCTTGTCCATATGGATTCACAGCATTTTTCATTTTTTGAGCAAATTCTCCATCATCCAATATTTTCCGAGCATTTTTTATAATTGCCTCTTTGTCAGATCCTACGAGAATATTTCCTCCCGCAGTAACGGTTTCGGGTCTTTCAGTATTATATCTTAAAGTTAATGCAGGAACATCCAGTGTTATTGCCTCTTCCTGTAGGCCTCCTGAGTCAGTTAAAATTAAAGCGGATTTTGAAGTTAAAAGTAAGAAATCAAGATACCCTAAAGGTTTAATAATATGAACGTGTTTTAAATTGTTCAATTCATCAAACAAACCAAAATTTTGTAATGTGTTTTTGGTTCTTGGATGTATTGGGAAAATAATGTTCATGTCATCCAGTTCTTTTAAAGCTTCAATGATATTTGTGACTCTTTGTTTATCATCAACATTTTCTGCTCTGTGCATGGTTAAAGTTAAAATATTCTCCATATTATCAATATTTAACTTTTTAAGTGATTCTTCTTCAAATCCTCTTTTTTCAGCTATTTCCAAATGCCTAAAACAAGCATCAACAACAGTATTTCCGGTAATGAACATGTTTTTATGAGAAAATCCTTCAGAGAGCAGATTAATCGCTGATTCTTCTGTTGGAATAAAATACATTGATGATGTTACATCTGCTGCTCTTCTGTTAATCTCTTCAGGCATTGTCATGTCATATGATCTGAGGCCTGCTTCAACATGTCCAATGGCAATATGTAATTTTGAAGCTACAAGAGCACCTGCCAATACTGCATTGGTGTCTCCTTGAACAAGTACTATGTCAGGTTTTTCGTCTAGAAGAATTTCTTCTATTCCTTTCATCATCAATCCGGTCTGTTTTCCATGGGTTCCAGAACCGACATGGATGTTGTAATCCGGTGTTCGAATTTCCAAATCTCTAAAGAAATTGTCAGACATTTCCTTATCGTAATGCTGTCCTGTGTGTAAAATAATTTGGTCAATGTTTCTTTTTGATATTTCATCAATGATTGGCGCCATTTTAATAATTTCGGGTCTTGTACCCAATACTGTTGCTATTTTCATAATTCCACCAAAGATTTAACTAGTTTCAATGCTTTATCAATAACTTGCCACATATCATAATATTTGTACATTCTTGAACTACCTCCGAAGATAACATTATTTTCCTTTTTTGAAAGTTCAACATATTTTTCATAGAGTTCTGAATTTTCATTGTCATAAATTGGGTAAATGTCAGCAGTTCTAATATTCACTCCCTAGAAATAGCTACATATGCTCCTATAATCACATTTTCCTGAATGTTAATATTGATTGGTGGGCTCATATTTACTGCTCTTCCAATAAAAATGCGGAATCCTTGTATATGACTAGATTGAATGAATATTGGGAGTTCATTGTGGAAGATAAATATACAATGGAATTATTTCCATTGAATGTAAATTTATCATTATCCCGCTTTATATTGCTTTCACAGTATAAAACGTTGTTGTTTCCTTTAAATGTAATCGAGATTTATTCATCTCCAGTTTCGCGTAATTTTATTATTCTCTAATTTTGCAATGTCTTCTTTTGATTTAACAGTTCCCATATAATTATCTTATTTTTGAAGGGCTTCTAAAATGGAATCTAGTTTACTTTCCAAATTGTTCATTCTGTTTTCTAAATCTTGTGAACTTTCATTTGAAATGTTGCCTGCTTTGTGAGCGACTAAACATGCATCATACCAAGGTTTGGCTTCATCCCTGTCATCAACAGAAGCATGCAATACTTCCAAATCAACATATTTTGCCATAGCTCTTAACCCGTCTTCATAAAATCTGTAGCAGTTTGGCATGTTTCCTCCATGTTTAGGGCCTGCAGATGGAGTAATAATGCAAACATAGCCTCCAGGTCTTAAAACTCTTTCAATTTCAGACATGGTGAGCCAGAAGAATTCCAAATGTTCAAATAATTGTCCTGAAATTACGACATCGTAGGTATTGTCTTCAATTTCAAACCAGTTGTAGATGTCTGTAACGACAATATCTACATTATTGCCTCCCTGAAAATCAAGACCGGTATAATTCCAGTTTTGTTCATTGAAAATATCTGAGTAGTTATAGTTTCCTTTACCGTCTAGAGAGCCTACATCAAGGATATCTAATTTACTTGAAGTACTTAAATAAGTATTTTTGAACCATTCCATTTTTGAATGTGAATTTTTATGCATAAAAAAATCTCCTTTATTATACTTATTATATCTAATTTGGGAATATTTAAAAGTTTATATTGATAATTAAAGGTTAATCAGTAGATGAGTTAATACTTAAAATATGGTTTGTATAGTAATTTGGGTTAAAAAATAAAATTTTACAAAATTAATTACATATTTATTGTAATAAAAATATAATTAATTACAAGGAGGTATAAAATGGATACTAAAAAAATTATAATTGTTGTTCTTGCAGTAGTTGTGGTGGCGGCTATTGTCTGCGGTTTTTTATTTATGCAGAATACTGTTAAAGTTGGGGATGCCACTTTTAGTTTGCCTGAAGGATATGCCTGTGTAGCTAATGGAAAATATGCAAATTTAACTAATAATCATAATGAATATATTGTATTATCTTGTAATGAATCCGGCAATATTAATGAAGTAATGGATAATTATGTTGAAAATAATGCAAGGAATAATCTTACTTTAACACTTTCTAATTTAACTGTTGGCCAGCATACTGTTCAAAAGTCTGTAATGGATAACAATACTGAAATTGTTCATTATTGGTTTGATTTTAACGGTAAGGTATATGAGATTTATACCCGTTCTGCAAATTCCAATACTGATGATGTTATCACAGAATTAATTAATTCTGCTAAAACAGCTATGATATAACTGGTTTTTGCTTATGTGTTATTCATGTAATAATTGATATGAACTTTTTTCATATCAATTTTATCTTATTTTTTTTATTAATTAGTGTGTGCTGTACTAAATAGAAATGTGGTCGATTATTAAAATTTGAATTTTTAAATTATTATAAAATACTCTTATATATAATTAACAACTAAATTATTAAATAAGAGTAATTGTTAAACTGTAATTTAAAAAGTTATAAATGTGGTTTTTTATGAATTTTATTAAAAGAAATGACCTTTTTTTATTAGAAGAAATAGTTAGAAAAAATTTTTTTTCCAGATATAAAGATTCAGTTTTAGGTGTCTTTTGGACGGTTTTAAAGCCTTTGTTAATGACAATATTATTTACAATTATATTTTCAACAGTATTTGGTAGAAGTATTGATAATTTCCCATTATATTTTTTAAGTGGGCGTTGTATTTTTGATTTTTTTAATGGAAGTATTAATGTGGCTATGGGTTCTATTAAAGGAAACAAAAATATACTGCAAAGAAATCCAGCACCGAAATATATTTTTATTTTAGGAGGTATCATTTCTGAATTTTTTACTTTCATAATCAATTTGATTCTATTAATTGGTGTGATAATTGTTACTCATGCACAATTTTATCTCATAATGCCATTATCAATTATTCCAATTATTTCATTGGTAATTATGATAATAGGTTTAGGATTAATGTTATCAATAATATGTGTTTATTATACTGATGTTCAACATTTATGGGGTGTTCTTTCTGTAATGATAATGTATTCTTCTGCTTTATTTTATCCGATGGATATTATTCCCGAACCGTTTCATCAGTATATGATTTTAAACCCATTATATTGGATTGTGGATCAGTTTAGATCTTTTATTTATGTGGGGGCTATTCCGGATGTTCTAAATATGGTAAATTCTTTATTATTGTCCGTAATAATTTTAATATTTGGTATTATAATATTTAAAAAATATGAAAAAAAGGTTTCCATGAGGTTTTAGAATGGATAAGAAAAATAATAATTTAAATTTTAAAAAAGATATAAAATTTAGTTCCAATGATAAAATCAGTCAGTTACCTATTAATCAACATGATAAACTAAAATTTAAATTAATGGAGAAATATAATATTCCTTCTCAAGAAGCTGAAAATATAATTGAGGTTATTATAAAAAAAGAACAGAGGTTAGTTTATAATAATAGCCATAATACTTTAACCAACCCAAGCAGTTCAGTAAATGATGATAAAAACAATGATAGAGTTCATCATTTTGATGTAGATACTGATAAAAAAAATTTCACAGAAAAAAATAGAAATTCAAAATTAATCCATAAACAAACTCAAAATTCTCAAAAAAATACACAAAAAATTTATAAACAAATTCAAAATGATAAATCTCTGATTAAAGATACTTTGGAAAATGATAAATCAAACCAAAATTCAAATGGATTTGATTATTCTAAAAATGGAAGGGAAAGTCCAAAGCATCTTATTGAAAAACCATCTGAAATGGATAAAAAGCAAAATGTAGACCGCATCATAGAAGATATCATTCCAAATTATAATCAGGATTTCTCTATTGAAGTAAATCATGTGGATTTAACTTTTGAAGTAGCAAATGAAAAAATTGATACTCTAAAAGAGTCTTTTATTCGAACTTTGAAAAGAAATAAATCTAAAAAATTAAAAGTGCATGCCTTAAAAGACATTTCTTTTAAAATATATAAAGGTGAAAAAGTAGGCATTATCGGATATAATGGGGCGGGAAAATCTACATTATTAAGTGTAATTACTGGAATTTATCCTCCTGATAGGGGATTTGTTAAAACAAATGGAAATATATCTCCTATGCTTTCTCTGGGAGCTGGTTTTGATCATAATTATTCTGGACGAAAGAATATTTTCTTAAATGGTGCGGTTTTAGGATATGATAAAGAATTTTTGGAATCCAAAGTTGATGAGATAATTGAATTTTCAGAATTGGGTGAATTCATTGACATTCCTATTAAAAATTATTCTTCGGGGATGCTTGCTAAACTCGGTTTTTCAATTGCAACTGCAGTAGATCCAGATATATTAATTATTGATGAGGTTTTGGGTGTTGGGGATGTTAGTTTTAATAAAAAAAGTAAAGATAAAATGAAATCTTTAATGGATGGTGGAACTACAGTTCTTCTAGTGTCCCATTCAATACCTCAAATTAGAGAGTTATGTGATAAAGCAATTTGGATTGATAAAGGTGAAGTAAGGGAAATTGGTGAAGTAAATAAAGTTTGTGACCATTATCTAAAAGATGCTGAAAAAGCTAGTAATGAGCAGTTGGCTAATATTCAGTTTAGATGATTATTTAAATTTTTCATCATATTTTTTTGTAAACTTTCAATGTTTATTTCATATTTCTATAATTCATGACTTAATTTCGTTTGGCTAATTAACTATCATAATTTTTATTTTTGGATTTGTAGATTTTTTTGTTTTATACGAACTGTTTCAAAAGTTCAGATACTTATTACTTTTCAAGCGCTCTCTCTCAAGGTTTTTAATAAATGGGAAATAAAAGTGGTTAATATGATGAATGACGAGCTATTCAAAAATTTCACATTAAGCTGTAACCATGCAATTGGGACAACACAGAGCTATGAGCTTTCTTTGAGAAGGTACTGCAACTATTTTGACATGTCTCTTAAGGAACTTCTTGAGGAGGCCGAAGAGGATGAGATGAACGGTGTGAAATCAAAACTGGTTGAATATAGGCATTACATGTTTCAAAACTATGCTTCCGGAACCGTCTGAAAGGAAATGAACTGTATCATCTTTTTTTACAAGTTCTATGACATAGAAGTATGGAATTTGCCTAAAGTCAATGACAAAAACATCCAGAAGCCAGCTCCTATTTATTTTAAGAATCTGCCGGATAAGGAAGTGATAAGGGAGGCCTTTCAGATTTCTTCTCCCTTGATGAAAGCTATCATACTGTTTTCATGCTCCAGTGGATGTGCCAGAACAGAGACATTGGGTCTTACAATCGGAGATTACATTGAAGCATTGTCTGAATATCTGCCAAGACATAGAATGGACATTTTTGAGGTTATTGATTATCTGCAGGATGTCGATGACGTTGTTCCGACCTTCAGCATTTTAAGGAAAAAGACAAACAAGTATTATCTTACATACTGCAGTCCTGAGGCTGTTAAGGCCATCAATGCATATCTGTTGCTGCGGGATAAGCCAATAACTGATGAAAGTCCGCTCTTTCAAATCAGCAGGACATATATGGTCCAGTCATTTGAGATGATTAATGACACATTGGGTCTTGGTAGAGTCGGACGATACCGCAGATTCAGAAGTCATATGCTTCGTAAGTTTTATCTTCAGCATTATATAATGACGGCATGAGCATAGACAAGGTCAACGATTTGCAGGGAAAGGCTAAAAATAAAACCGATGCAGCTTATTTCATGACCAATCCTGATGATTTGAAATATGAATATATCCAGCACTTGCCTGCCGTTACTATAAACACTGATGTTGAAAAGCTGTCTGTTAAATCACCTCAGTTTATTCAGATGGAAAGGGAAAATGAAACATTAAAATCAGAAGTGGGTGATATGAGAGGCGAACTTGAGGAAATGAGAGGATTGAAAAAAGAGCTTTTGGGCATCATAAACAAGGTTGGTGAGGGGTCATAATATTGATATAAAAGTTAAGTGATAGCATTTGGCATGTGTTGAATGCTATCTGATTATTATTCAAAAATCAGTATGGGGGAAATCATATAGGTACAAATTTTTCAATGGATATTCAGGATATTATCAATGTTATCAATATTGGATTGATAATATGACTATTTTCATTGCATATATTTTTATCGTAATTTGATATAATATTTTATCAGTTTATTGAGTTATATTTAATTTATTTTGTGCTTATACTAATTATTATTGATTACTATATAAATGATTCATTTGATTTTTTAATTTTTATTTTCTTTCTTAATATTATTAATATTATCAATATTTGATTGATAATATGGCTATTTTCATTGCATATATTTTTATCAAATTTATGAGTAATATTTTTAATAGTTTTCTATTTTTTATTATTTTAATTAGACTAATCTTTTATTATTATTGATTTATATATAAATAATAAATTCATAATTTTTCTTAGTTCAATTTTCCTTGATGATTTATTATATTATCAATTTTTTCCTGTTTTTTGATACTATCGATTAAGGATTACTCTCAATTGAAAATATCTAATTGAAGTATTTAAATTTAAAATAAATGGCTTAAAATAGTTTTTAGTAGTTAAATATAATTGTTTATTTATTTTTTCCATTTTACATAATCATTAACTTTATATACTTTATAATACAATATTAAATTAATTATTTATTTGATAAAGTTATTATCATTTCAAGTGTAAATTAATCTTAAGATAATAACTTAATGAGATTTAGAAGGTTTAAGCATGAAATATAAAATTTTCATAAGCAGTGTTAGAAAAGAATTTGAACAAGATAGAAAATTCATCAAACAGGAGATTGAAAACGATTATGTCCTGAATAGATTTTTCGATGTTTTTTTATATGGAGATCTGTCTGCATTAGGTTCAGCTCCCGAAGAAGTATACTCTAAAGAAGCGATTAATTCTGATATCTACATAGGTTTAATTGGATCTGATTATGGAACCATTTTAGAATCAGGCATCTCCCCAACTGAATTGGAATATGACTTGTATAACAAAACACATAACGATGCATTAATATATATCAAGGATGTTGAATTCCAGGATGAGAGAACCAAGGATTTCATAAAAAAGATAGGTGTCCATAGTTATACCAGATTCAATGATCGCTATGATTTGATTAAACAGATTAAAGAAAGCTTGGCAGATTTCATTGATAAAAACCTGAGAAACTATAGGGCTTTTGATTATGAAATCCTAACTGATTCCTCCTGTGATGATGTGGATATGGAAGCACTGGAATTGTTTTTCAATGTTTTGGAGTACGAACCGATTGAAAAAATCAGGGATGAAAAAGGATTGAAAAAGGTATTGTCCACAATACGTGCAGGAGAATATGAAAATGGGGAATTCAGGCTAAATACTGCAGGGGCATTATTTTTCGCTAAAGACATTTCAAAGTTCAACATATCACATCAGGTGAAAATGGTCAGATTCTTTGATGATGAAGGAATAAACACTTTCGAAAAGGCAGAATATAACCTATCTTTTTTAAAGCTATTGAAAGAAGCAAAATTATTCTTTAACAAAACATTAGTTAATATTTCTCAAATCAAAGGATTTGAAAGAGAAACTGTTCAGGATTATCCCTTTGAGGCAATACGTGAAGGGCTTGTAAATGCTCTGGCTCATAGGGACTATACCATAACTACTGCCCCCATAACATTTTATATCTACAATGACAGGATTGAAATAAAAAGTCCAGGACGTTTGGTCTATCCGCTGACAATTTCCGGACTTGAAAAAGATGGTCCAATACACAGAAATGAAGCAATATGCAACATATTTTCAAAAACAAAATACATGGAGCATGTTGGAAATGGAATCAAAAGAATGAAGGATGCCATGAGGGCACACGGTTTGGAAGAACCTGAGTTTGCCGAAACAGGGGAATTCTTTAAAGTAACTTTCAGAGCAAATGATGCGCATAATGGATTAAATGATAGGCAAAAAGAGTTTTTGAGATTTAGTGATGAATCTGAAATCACAATAAAAGAATATATGCTAATGTTTGGTGTTGTGAGAAATACTGCAACTAAAGATTTGAATGAATTGGCAGATAAAAGAATGCTGGAAAAAATTAAGAATGGAAAACAGATTATTTATAAAAAAATTGTTGATTAAGGAGTAGTGTCAATTTGATATCTAATTTATATTCTGATAGAAACAAAGCAAGGAATGTTGATGAAGTAATAATATTTGATGAACTCCCTAGAAAATTAAGGGTTCAGTTTAAATTTATAATGGATAAAGTTTTAAAAGATACTAGATTTGGATATAATGATATTCATAAAATGTTATGTGAGAAATATGGTGAACTTAGTTTAAGTTCAAGGCATAGATTGGGAGTTAAAGATAATGAAACTTTGACTGAAGTGTTAACTAAAGAAGATTATAATTTAGAGTTAATATTTGATTTAATGGAATTGATAATAAGATATAAAGCTAATGAAATGTATGAAGATGAATATTATGAAGATTATATTAATAAATATGTTAATGAAATTCAAGAGTTAATTAATCTACGTTTTAAAGAATCATCAGTGGGATATGAAATGGTTAATTACCAAATAATTAGAAAAGATTCGGAAGTAACATTTACTGAAATAATCGAACCAACAATTACTTTAACTTACAATGAATTGTTTGAAAATGTAAATATTGACTTTGTTAATGCAATTAAAGAATATCAAACTGGGGATAACAAAGATTGTATAGTTAAATTATTAAGGGCTTTTGAAAGTACTTTAAAAATTATTTGCGATGAAAAAGGATGGACATATAATGAAACAGATAGATGTAGTAAACTAATTAATATTTGTTTTGATAATGATTTAGTTCCTCAAGAAATGAAATCCGAATTTACTAGTTTAAATAGCTTATTACAAAGTGGAATTCTTCCTGTAAGAAATAATTTTGCGGGGCATGGTGAAGGTGGTGAAGAAAGAGTAGTTGAAGATTATTTAGCACGATTTGCAATAAATGTCACTGGGTCATGCATATTATTTGTAATTGAAGCAAGTGGTTTGTAATTAAAGGTTCTGTCAGGAAATTGATTATATGATTCTAGTTATAAAGTAATGCAGATCAAAAAATTATTAAATGTGATTAAATGAATGAAATAAAAAATAGATTAACACAATTAATTAAAGAGGGAAAATTAGTTCTTTCAACAAAGTATAGGCCAATCAATCAATTACATCATATAAACTATGCCTCAATTCTTCAAATTCATCAAATAAATCTTGATTATAATCACGTTTAACATTAGCGCTATATTGGTTAAGGAATAAATTTACTGAAGATAAATAATTATGAAACAATTTGAAAAATTCAAAGATTACATCATTATCAACTGCCAAAGGGTTAATCTTTATTTGGGCATCATAGTCTTTTTCAAAATGTTTCAATTCCATATATGCATAATCGACCATTCGAAAGAAAAATAATTTTATATTAAATTTATTCATGAATATTGAAGCTTGATTAAATTTTATATATTCATCTTTAGAAAGCTCTTTAATATGTATAAATTCATTTTTATCTGTTAACACTTGTAATAAATATGTATCTTTCATGATAATATATTAAACAGTATTTGATAAAATATTTTATAAAAATCTATGTGAGTGTAACTCAATGTTATTTCAAGACATGTGGGATAATTGATATGAAGATTATCTCTACCTATATGGATTTTAAATTTGTATTTAATTATAAAATACAGGTGATGATTTATATCAAGTGTAGTTAAATAATCATTTGTCTGAGTCATTCAGTTCGATTAAAGATTTATAAAGTAAACTTCTTAAATTTTTAACATCTTTTAATAACTCTTTTATATTCTTTATAAAGTTATTTTTTGAACGAATAAGTTTATTTGTCATTGGAGGTATTTTGTCATATTGTGTTATGATTTCATTCATTTGATTATTAAAATCATTTAAAACATCTATATTGGAGTTAATACCAATTTCCATTTCTTTTCTAGTAGAATCATCTATATAATATCCATATAATTCTAATAATTCTCTATTAAATTGTTTATTGTTATTGGATGATGATTTATTAAGTTATTTTTTCCGTCTTTGAAATTAATGGATAATTCATTTAGAAGATCAGAAACTTAATTTGAAAATATGACTTTGTAGAAATCTTATTTGATTTCTGCAAAAAATTTTTTAAAAATCTATTTTTATTTCCTTTTTTACTTAGAATCTTTTGAAATAATCTATTTATTGTGTATTCAAATTTACACTTGAAATTTCATATAGATTAGAAAAAATAAGCAATATACAATTATATATAGTAAAATGGAGAATAAATATTAATATGCAACTTGAAAATACCTATTCTCCAGTCAGTAGTTTGTTTTCAAAGCAATTATGTCTTTCGGATTTTGGTTTGAAAAACCAGTACTCAAAAAAATTAAAGAAATAAACAAGAATATTTAACCAATTAAACTGTTAAAATTTATTAAATATGTATTCAAATATTCTAAATTGTATTAAATAAATATTCGAGCCATTTTTCAAAAGCATGACTTCACACAACTCGTATTATTTACACTTTTAGTATTACAATCTATGTAATATTCAACGGAACAAAAAGAAGCAGAAGCCTACAATTATCAAACAAAGAAACAAAATTCAAAAACACAATTACAACATTTATCGATAAACTCAAATTCAATAAAAATGAGGATTTCTACAAAGTCTAAAGATGAAATAAAAGAAGCGTGTCTTGATTTTATTCCAGAGGATTATTTAGAGTAACTTTCCCAGGAAAAATAAAAAGAATCTTTAGAACATTCAAAGGAGCACTAAGACAACACGATTAAATAACATAAAATGGACAAAAAGAAATGTTTGGGGAGAAAAATGAAAATCCACAGTTAAATTTTTTCACTCCAGATTATTGGGTTGTTGATTTGTTAGGTTGTTTGTTAGGGACAATTCAAAAATTTTAGAGATAGTTTCTACAAGTAATTTTAATTTTAAATTTATTTTTTTGAGTCTATTTCTTAATATATTGTTAGTTATTAGCACGTTTTATAAAATTATAGAATAATCTTAGGGGTTTAGTTATTTTCCAACTTTTTGATTTTTTTAATTTATTAGTTATATCATATAATTCTTTTATCTTTTTTTCATAATTTTTTATTTGATTTGTGGAAATAAAATTTTTTTCAAATAACTGAATATATTTTAAGTATAATGATTCATAATTATTTGTAATAACATTTAGTTGGTTTTTGAGGTTTTGTTCGTTTTGGAGGGTTGTGTTTAGTTGGTTTTTGAGGTTTTGTTCGTTTTGGAGGGTTGTGTTTAGTTGGTTTTTGAGGTTTTGTTCGTTTTGGAGGGTTGTGTTTAGTTGGTTTTTGAGGTTTTGTTCGTTTT
>NZ_SUTM01000005.1:125557-131409 GCF_015062935.1 Methanobrevibacter sp.
TGTGTTTAGTTGGTTTTTGAGGTTTTGTTCGTTTTGGAGGGTTGTGTTTAGTTGGTTTTTGAGGTTTTGTTCGTTTTTTTGACTATTTGATAATTGTTTGTAAAAGTTGGTTAATTTATTTTCTAAAATTAAAATGTATTCTTTATTGCATTCAAATTTATTTTTTTCAATTATTAACTCTTTATTTTTTGAATTTTCAGCATGATTTATGTCAATAATTTTATTATTTAAAATTTCATTAAATAAATTTTGTTTGCAAAATAGCTTAATAATCTTTAATGTTTTTTTTGTTTCTAAGGGTTCGTGGGGATTATCTTTATTTTCTTTATAAAATTTAACATTTAATTGATTTTTATAAAAATCTAATTTTGAAAGTTCGTTAACTAATGGTAAATATTGATTGTTAAAATCAGTGTTACTTTCAAGATTTAAATAATATGTAATTTTTGGAATATATTTTTCTTTTTTAAATAGTTCAACAACATTTAACCGATATTTAATCATATCCACTATTATTTCGGTTGAATTTTCATTGAAACTTTGCTTTAATAATCTCATTAAATTTTCAATATGGTATTTATCATAATTCATGATAAAAAATTGAGAATTATTAATCAGTACTTTTGAACCTTTCATTAATGTCCCTAATCCTATTGATACGAATCCCCCTCCTGAAGAACCATAAAATAGGATGTTTTCATTTAATATTTTTTGTTGTTTTGATAATTTTTTAATAATTAAATATAATGTTTCTAAATACCATTGATGTTCATCTCCGACAAACCATCCCAACGTTATTTTTGGGTCGTAAAGAAATATTGGATCTGCATAAGCAATGAAAGATTCATCAAAATATTTATACCACGACCACCTATCAAAATATGGGGGTTTTACAAGTTCCCCTTTTGAATTTTTAGAATTTCTTGCATGAGCACCCGGTCCAAAGCAAATCAAATTTTTATTCTTAGATGAAAATCTAATTATTAAGCAATAAATTATATTTTTATAATTAACATGTAATTCAAATGGAATATCTATTGGAAACTTAAATTCATCAATTTCATCAAAATCAATAGTGATGATATTGTCTAAAATATTATTTACACTTTTAAAATTGTTTGAGGTATTTGTAAAATCGTATGCATTCTTTTGATTAATGAGTTTAGAGTTACAGATAATAGTTTTATGTTTATTAGTTATCTTAAAACAGTTTAATATAAATGAATTTTGATTTGTTTCAAATCGAATATTATTTTTTAAAATTAATTCTTTTTTAAATATATATACATTAGATTCTGAAGGATTATTAAATAGAGCGTTATTGGCAACTAGGTTGGTTTTTTCAAGGTTAGTATTCTTTAATGAAACAATATCTAATTTAGATTTTTTAATTGTTTCATATAATAAATCTACATAATTTAAATTTAAAAAATTTTCATTTAAAAAAATTAAGTAGTTTGTAGTTGAATTAAGTATTGCTAAATTCATTAAGTTGTTAAAATTGCTATTTTCATTTGAGAATATCGATTTAATATTATCATATTTAATTTCAAGATTGCTCACGATTCTTTTGGTGTCCTCTTCTAATCCATTATCAACAAAAATTATTTCAATATCTTCAAAATTTAAATTAATATTGAAAAAATAGTCTAGAATATCAAAAACATAAAATTTATTATTTTCAATAGGAACAATTGCGCTAATTAAAAATTTTGAAAATTGTGTTCGTTTTTCATTAATTTTTCTTATAGCTAATTCGAAGTTATTATTTTTTATATCTTTAAATAAATTTTTAAAAAATTCCGTAAGATTTGTATTATAATCAATACACTCTTTAAACAGTATATTATTAGATTTTAAAATATTTAATATTTCATTATTAGTTAAATTAGTGGCATGAAATAAATGAGTGTTAAACCAATACATCAATTTGGAGTATAATAATTCTTTTATAAACATTTCTTTTTTATCATGTTTTTTAGAAATATCATACATTAATTTATATGATTTTGGCCTGCTTTCAATTGTTTTTAATGAAGTATTATGAGTTAAAGAATGATTATTTTTATCATCTCTTCGAGTATCGTAATAATACACAATTTTATTGATAAAAACTATTCCTTTTGCATTAATCATACTATTAAATAAAAAAACTGCATCTTCTCCACCATTAAGATTTTCGGGGAAAGTGATATTATTTTTATTTAGAAATGATTTTTTAAAGATTTTTGTTGTAAAACCATAATCAGTTATCAACTTTGGGTTATCATCAATTGAGTTATATTTAAGTTTGTATAACTCATTTGATAACAATTTTTTTTCCACTCTTTTTTTTCTAGTATCATAATTATCTTTAGTGTTGTCTATAATGGGTACCCATGATGAAATAGAGACTTGATAGTCCCCATTCTCCTGTTTAAGGGACATCATGCCCCCAACAATATCTACATTTTCTTCTGTGATGGTATTGTATAATGATTCACAAGAATATTTATCATATGTGTCATCTGAGTCTAAAAACATAATATATTCTGCTTGCGCATTTTTTATTCCAATATTTCTTGGCTTTCCAGGGGAACCACAATTTTTATCTAAATGTATTGATTTAATATTATTATATTTTGAAGAAAACTCGTCCATAATGAAACCGCTTTTATCTGTAGATCCATCATTTATCATTATAAGTTCAATATCTTTAAAATCCATACTTTGATTAATAATTGATTGAATAGTTTTCTTTAATACTTTTTCAGTATTATAAACTGGAATTATTATTGAAATTTTATACATTATTTACACCATAAAAAAATTTAACACTATTTTGATTTTTTTTATTGAAATTATTCTTTTTTATTTGTTTAGAGTAGTAATCCTGTTTTAAAATTTTTTCGTCGTTGAATAAATTCATTATAATTTTCAGAATTTATCATATGAATGTAAAATATGAAATACATCAGTTTTATTTGTTTAAAATCATTTGGAGTAATACACATTTTTTCAAAAAAACTTTTAATTTTTTGAAAATATTCTTCTTTATAGTTTTTATCAATTTCCTCTAATTTAATTTTAAATTCGATGAATGCAAATCTTAAAAAATCAATGCGAAATTCGTTCATAAATTTTGTTTCATCTAAAAATTTTTTAATATCTAAAATAACTTCATAAAAAACTATTGCATGAGGGCTTCCAGAATATGATGTTTGTAATGATGATTGGCCTATTCGAACATAATGATAAAAAATTTTTGGAAAATATGCAATTTTGTGAGCTAATAATAATGTTTTTACATGAAATTCAACATCATTGTACATTTTGTGGTTTGGAAATTGTATGTGGTTATCTTTAATGAATTTTGCACGGTAAAATTTTGACCATATAACTCCATAGAAACCATTCATTATTTTATCTTTAATAAATGTGTAGTTAAAAATATAATTTTCATAATTTTCTTTAAATTCATCTTTTTGAAAATGAATTAAAGTTTTGGAATTGTTATCCGCAAGATGCCTAATTGTATCAAAAAGAACCAAGTCCACATCTAGCTTTTTTGCTAAGTTATATAATTTTTCACACATGTCAGATTCGATCCAATCATCTGAATCTAAAAATATTATATATTCACCTTTTGCTTTTTCAATCCCTTTATTTCTAGCAGAACCTGCGCCTAAATTTTTTTGTGAAAAAATTTTAAATCGTTTATCTTTTTGAGAATAGTTATTCAAAATTTGATAGGAATTATCCGTTGAACCGTCATCAATACATAATATCTCGATATTGGTCAAAGTTTGCTTTTTAACAGAATCTAAACACGTTATAAGCAACTTCCCGGGGTTATATACTGGAATTATTATCGAAACTTGAATATTGCTCATTTAATCATCTAACAGGTCTTTTTTGAAATATGATGTGTGGAGTTACTTAAATAAATTTATTCTATTTGCAACACTACTTCTTATTTTTAAAAGTTCGACCATATTTTTCATAGCGGTTTCACTTTCATTAGTAATTTTTTTAGTTCTAGGATCCTTTTGGTAATTTTCGATTTTTTCTAATTGTATAGCAATCACATAATCAATTAAAGTTAATGAGTTAATATGTGTTTCAGTTTCCTCAATTTTTGTAGATAATTTTTTCATTTCTAATCCTCCATAATTTGAATGTATTTTATTAATATTAAATTTTAAATTAATTACTTTACTAATATATTATTACTATTATTTAAATATTTCATTGATTATGGGGGATTTGCAAAAAGTAATTTGATTTTAGTGAGTGTCAGATAATTATTTGATTTTCGAATCACCCTTATTTTTATTTTATTTCTAAATCTACAATTCATCTTATTGTCAAATTCTTTATTAATGTATTATCATATTATATTTGCATTTCAACTTTTATTTTTCCTTTGTTTTATTAAGTTTAAATAGTTTTTAGCGCATTAGGGTCATGTTTGTGTATTTTTTTATAGTGTGCATGATTGTGTATGGGGTTAATTAATCAGTTACTCTTTTTGGCCATGTTTTTTTTATCATTCTAAAGTTTTTATACTTGGTCATATAATAAAAACTTATAATTATTTATTAAATTTAACTGTTTTTAAACAGAATTAAAAATTTATAACTAAAGTTCATCAAAAAATTTCAAATCAACAAAGTTTTTCAAGACTCGTAGATTTAAATAATAGTAGCTTTAAATTATATTATAATAAATTTATATTTTATGGTGAGGATGTTAATGTTTAAGGATTTTAAAAGTTCTATAATTACTGAAGAAATTTTTAAGGAATTTGTAAAAGAAGAACCTTATTATGAAGGTAGATTTGACTATTATATGGAAATAATTATGAAATTACATGAATTAAGAGATATAAATTCAGTTCTCGAAATAGGTCCTTATAAGTTGCCATTTGTAATAGAATCTGATGTAATGGATTTTAGAAATTATGTTGATGATTTTCCGGTTGAATGTGGTAAATTAATTTTACATAATTGTAGTAAAACACCATTTCCGATTGAAGATAAATCTTATGATTTAGTTATTGCATGTCAAGTTATAGAACATGTCGGGATTTTTGGACAACAGATAGATTTTTTCAATGAATTAGAGAGAATTTCTGATAAAGCTTTGATTTCTTTACCTTATTTGTGGCATAGGCCTCTATCTAGAGATCATCATATGATTGATAAAAAGATGATTAATATTTGGAATGGTGGTCGAACACCTTCTTTTGAGTTGATTTCGGGTGCTGAAAATTCATTAAGAATTTTGCAATTATATGAATTTAATGAGTGATTATTTAAATAGGTAAAATAATGAAAGATGGAGGTAATTCCATAACTTATGGAAATAATATTAATGAAATTAAAAATGAATTAATCTATTTGTTAGATGAGTTTAAACAAAAAAATAATGATTTAGATACATGTTTAAGAGAGTTTAATTTGATTAAAGAAGAATTCAATTCACTTAAGGAAATAACTATTAAGACAAAAGATTTCTTATTATTGGAAGTTGAATCCAGTTTTGATAAACAAAAAATGATAAAAAGTAAACAGGATTCTAAAATTGATTCTTTTAGAGAGATTGTTGATTTATTGAAAAATGAAAATAATGTCAAACTTAATGAAATATCTTTCTTAAATAATAAACTTGATAAATTTAATCAGATAATAATCGACAAAAATAATTTAATAAATTCTTTTAAATTGAATATTAATGAGTTGAATGCTGAGATTAGTTCTTTGAAGGATTCTTTGGAGGGCAGGGATGTTTCTATTAATGAGTTGAATGCTGAGATTAGTTCTTTGAAGGATTCTTTGGAGGGCAGGGATGTTTCTATTAATGAGTTGAAT
>NZ_SUTM01000005.1:131419-154996 GCF_015062935.1 Methanobrevibacter sp.
TTAATGAGTTGAATGCTGAGATTAGTTCTTTGAAGGATTCTTTGGAGGGCAGGGATGTTTCTATTAATGAGTTGAATAAAAAAATTAATTTTTTAAAAAATCTTATTTCTAAAAAAAATAATAATATTGAATTATTAAAAGATGAAATAAATATTTTAAAAATTAATGAATAATCAATAATAATTTTCAAAAATAGGTGGATTATATTAATTAAATTGGTTGTCAGTTAATAAATTTTTAAGGGGTCTGGAATTTTTAGTTTTCTGAATGTTGTTTTATGTGTTTTTAAGTAAAATCTTTGTGATATAATTTGTGTTCTTAAAAATACATTTAAATAAATAGTTTTGCTACTACTTTTGGGTGGATTGATCTAATTTTTCTTAAATTCAAGGGTGTCCTCCAAAATTTTTGAATTTTTGTGAAAAAATTTTTAGCATTAATTTTTATTATTTTTCTCATATTTTATTTTAAAATATATTATTTCTGATTTTTTATATTTTGCAATTGTTTTTTTTTATCATATTGCTTTCTTAAGTTTTGTTATATTGATATAACACAATAATCACGAGGTGGACAAGCTACTATTGTATATTTAAATATGTTTGTGATGATGTCGGACTTCTAGATGATTAATTCAAAGATACAAGGGAGAATACGGGAATTATTTCAAAGTATATTGCAAATAACCTTAAAAGGCCTTTGATAAAGAATGCACTGAATTTAATCACGTTGTAATTAATGGAACCATCAAAAAGTATATAATTCCAACAACAATGCAATCACCAAAAAAGAAACTCAAATCTTTGTCGATTACTATGAATGATGTCCAGTTGCTCCCGAAATCATTGAAAAACTTCATAAACCTGCTCAAAGATTATTAAAAGAAAGGTATTAATGATGAAAATAAATTAGGACTATTATATGGAATAGAAACATAATTCATATTCATCAGACATGTCAGAATACTTGTAAATGACATAAAACTAGATTTATGAAAAGGAAAGCAAGGAAACTTCATGTTGATTATAATATTTAATCTGCAGTTGATTATGCTACTAAATTAATCTGTGCAATAAACTTCACATTAAACCCAATAGACCATTATGAACTATTAAACATCGCAGAAAAAGCAATAAGAAACACACAAACTAATTTAGATAAGCACAGACAAAATATACTTAAACTAAATTTTATTATCTTATCTTACAGATAACAAAATCGATGTTAATGGCAATAGAAAATAATTCAAAGATAAAAGGTAAATTAAACGAAAATCCATATCATAAGGGCCATTTCGCATATGATAAGAATTAGGTGCATTTAAAAACCTCTAAAACCAAAATATGTGTCATTCTAAAACATATGTAGTATTCCACAAAGACCCTGATAAACCAGATAAAATAAAAAGACTCTACAACAATTTAAGATTTGGATGATTTTTACAAAGCCAAAATATATAAATTAATTTAAACAAACTTTGATACAAACTATGGAGATAAAATTTCATGAAAAAACAATATAAAATTTTAATTTTGATTTTAATAATTTCATTATTCATTATTGGAATTATTGGATATATTAATATTTTTAATCAACAAAATCAAATACAAATTGGTGGACAAAACTTCAAATTACCAAATGGTTATTATGAAGGTTCTTTGAATGATGCAGGTGATGTGAATTTAACTAATGGATATAATACTATATTTATTGCATGTTATAATGGGAATAACACAAACCAATATGTTGAAAAAACTAAATCCTTTGTTGAAAGTCAAAATTACACTCCCATCATTACAAATTTCACTTTTAAAAATATTCCTGTTGATAAATTGACTTTAGAAAATAATACTCAATACTCTCATTATTGGTTTCAAAAAGATAATAAAATATTTGACATATATACGTGGGATGGAAATAACAATATGGATAAAATGGTTTCAAATCTAATTGAATCCATAACTAATTAAAATATAACAATTTTATAAAATATTTTTGAACCGTATGCAGGTTGTCCATTAATAAAAATTTGAGGGTTTTTGATTCAACCCATAAAGTTAAGGATTTTTGAGTAATTATTTTTATTTTTGAGGATATTACTCAAAATTTTTAATTGAATTTTGTGTTGATTTTTTATATTTTTTATTATTTTTAGTTGTTTTTTTATTTATTTCAGCATATTCTTTTAAATTACGCCCTATTGTATATAGTTTGAATTTAGGGTTTATGTTTTTTTATTTCCGTTGTAGTGAATTGTGTAGTTTCATGTTTTATTTTATGTATGCATGGGTAGTTCTGCTTTTGGGATTGTTTTTTGTAGATCTTTTGCGCCAAGTTTATTTCCATTTTACGTTGCATTCTATTCTGGAAATGTTTCATAGTTTTGAATTATTCTGTAATTCTTTTTTGGCAGCAATATTCTTTCATAATGCAGTTTTTACATTTGTAAGTTCAATAGGTTATTTGTTGTTTTTTGTATTCCTATATTTTTCGCGGATATACAATTTATCCAAGGGACAAATATAAGTTCTTATTTCATATCATAAGTGAAATTATCTTTTGGGAATGGTTTGCTCCATAACTTGTACTTTTTTTTGGAGGAGTTTTTTTTGCGGATATATGTCAATCTAATCTTTTTTCAAGAAATGTAATATTTTTATCATTGGAATGTCAGTATAGGCAATGAATTGGAGATTGGAATCTATTTCACCATATATTCCATCAAAATTGCTTTTTAGTTGTTCTATTGATGGAATTAGTTCGAAATGGTCTGTTTAATTTTCTATAACATATTATGTTAGGATTATTACTTCATATTCGACTACAATGATTTGTGTATTGTGATTTTATTCTCATTTGCCTTTTTTATTTGGCATTAAGTGAGTATCGGGGTGTTAATATTAATCACATATTTTAGTGATTAATTTACTTTTTCTTCAAGTTCATTAAGTTTTTTCATAATATTTTTCTGATTGTTTTAAATGATTTAAATTTGAAGAACGTAATTTATCTTTCTTTTTATCATTATTTGAAGATTTTCTATTTCTTTTACTGTTTCTTTGCATTTTTAGTTGTTGGTTAATGGTTCTATAACTGTATTTCTAGTTTTATCTTTTACTATTCTATTCTTGTTGATTCAATTCAATATTTTTTTTGGTGCTTGTTATGACTTTGATTTGGTTTTCATCAGTTAATTTCGCACCGTTTTTTTCTTTGATTTTTGTTTCATCTAAGCTTAAATGAGGTATTTTTATTAAATTCATTATCTTTTGAAATTTTAATGGTTGTTTTGAATGTTTCATAGATTAAATCTGAATACTCGACCTTAAATCTTATTATTGTTTGATATGATGATTTTTCATTGTTGCAATTTACATATAATTTATGTCTACAGGTGTTTTTTACTCTATTTCTCTTGAAGATAATCTCTATTGAAAATACTCATTAAATGGGGTCTAAGTAATAATTTGTACGATAATCAAGTTCACTATGGGTTATGCAAACTTCTGGTTTACTTGTGATCAATCAACTAATATACCACATTTAATAAAATAATGGTGGTAATCAGTAGGAATCAAATTTTGCATGTCCAAGGCTACATGTTATACTTAATGTACTATCTTTCAAAACCATTAATAATGCAATATGTATATAAAATAATAGTTATAATAAATGATTTTACTTCATAGTGTATAAAATTAATTGTGACTTTGTGTTACATCAGATTTTCACTAAAAAATGTTTACTACAACTTTTTATTAAAATTAACAAGTTTAAACAGATATTACCACTCAAAAATTTCATCCAAAATTTTAAATCAACAAAGTTTTGAAAGAGTTGTTAATTTTAAAATGTATCCCATGATATTAGTTGTATTGATAAAGTTTAAATTTCGATTTATTGAAATTATTTAAAGTAGTAAATATAAATATTTAGTTAGTTTATTATTCAAGTTTAGATGAAATTATGATTTCTGTAATAATTCCGGTTTATAATGTTGAAGATTATTTGCATGTTTGTTTAAACAGTGTATTAAAACAATCATGTCAAGATTTTGAAATTATTTGTATTGATGATGCTTCAACGGATTCTTCTTTAGAAATTTTAGAATATTTCACTCAAAAAGATTCAAGAATTAAAGTTTTTAAAAATGACACAAAAGAAGGTCTTGAATTTTGCAAAAATAAAGGATTAAATATTGCAAAAGGAGAAACAGTAATCTTTTTAAATGCAAATGAATGGTTAAGTTTCAATGCATTAGAAATTCTTTCGCAAAAATCTGAATCTATTTTTGAAGATATTTCATTTAATAAAATTTCTGATTTTAGAAGAGAATTCAGTAGAATTGAGCAAGTTTTAGAAACAGACAATTATAAAAAAGAAATCAAAAAGCTAAAAAAAGATAAAATAAGTCTACAAAAGAAATTAGGTCAATACAGCAAACCAGATGTTATTAAAAAAATAATAAATAAAGATTATTCTAATTTGACAATTGCAATCAAATCGCCTCATCCAAAAGGAACTACTCATTGGGGGGATTTATTTTTCTCAAAAGCCCTAAAAAAATCTTTTGAAAAATTAGGATTCAATGTTATTGTTCAAGAAAGAGAGCAGTGGTATGATGATGAGGAAATCGACATTGCTTTTGTATTAAGAGGATTAGTAGATTATAATGTTGATTACTCTAATATCAATTTAATGTGGAATATTTCTCATCCTGAAATGATTTCCAAAGAGGAATATGAAAAATATGATCAAGTATTTATTTCTTCTAAAAGATATGCTGATAAATTAACTAATCAAATTAATACAAATGTGTCATCATTGCTGCAATGTACTGATCCTGAAGTATTTTATCCGGAAACGGATAATAATATTTCTGATGAAATTTTATTTGTGGGAATTACAAGAGGAGTTTATAGGGAAATCGTTAGGGATGTCTTAAAAACAAATCATGAAGTTTCAGTTTATGGTATGGGTTGGGATAAATACATTGATGAAAAATATATCAAAGGCGAATTCATTCCAAATGAAGAATTGCATAAATATTACTCTTCATGTAAGATTCTTTTAAATGATCATTGGGAAGATATGAGGGATGAAGATTTCCCATCCAATAGATTATTTGACGCATTAGCTTGTGGTACATTTGTAATTTCTGATAAAATTCCCTCTGCAGAAACCCTATTTGAAGGTTCAATCATCACTTATGACGATGCTGATGATTTAAATGAAAAAATTGATTATTATTTGGCTCATGAAGATGAACGGGTTAAACTTGCAGAAAAAGGTAGGAAAATAGTTCTTGAGAATCATACTTTTGATAAAAGAGTTGAAGAGATTTTATCCGCATTATGTGAATTAAAGTTTTAAGTTTAATAACATTTTCATGAGAGGTTTATATTGTTATCATGTTATTGTGGACATTTCTGTAGTTCAACATATATAATTTATGAATTATTTTATACAAAAAAGATATAATTTAGATAATTTTTAAACATTTTACCAAAATTAATTTATATAATAATGATTAAATTTTATATTATAGATTAATTATGGTGTTGATTATGAAGATTGTCTCAATAACTATGATTAAGAATGAATCAGATATTATCGAGTCATTTATTAGATATAATTTAAATATTTTTAATGAAATGATTATACTGGACAATGGAAGTACTGATGACTCATCAAATATCATTTTAAAGCTTCAAAATGAAAAACTACCTGTAGTGCTTATTAAAGATGATGATGCCTACTATAATCAAAATGATAAATTGACTTATTTGTTAAACAGAGCTATAGATGAATTCGATGCTGATATGGTCTGTCCATTGGATGCTGATGAGTTTATATCATCTGACATAACAAATCCAAGAGAAATCCTTGAAAATCTTGATGAAAATTCATATTATCAAATCAGGTGGCAGACTTATGTTCCAACTGCCAATGATGATTTTGACATCAAATTTATTCCATCAAGATTAAACCATGTCCGTGATGAACAGTTTGATATTCACTATAAAATTGTGATTCCTAAAAATGTTGTAAATAATTTTGATGTTTCTATTGATATGGGATCACATAATCTGATTTTCAAAAACCCTGAAGAAAAATTAACTCCGATTCGAATCAATGATTTGAGAATTGCTCATTTTCCGTTAAGGTCATTGGAGCAATGTATGTCCAAAATTCTTGTTGGTTGGCCAAATCTAATTGAGAAAAATAAGCAGAACAATGTATGGGGTCATCATTGGAAATCATTGTTTGAAAAAATCAAACAAAAGCGCACAATTTCTTATGAAGATTTGGAATATTTTTCAAAGAATTATTCTTTAAGGAATATTGTGATGACATTGAAATTGTTCCAAAAACAATGAATATCGATTTTTGCGAAAATATTGATATTAAATATGATTATGATTATAATTATTTAAGAAATCTTTTAGATAATTATGTTTATTTTGTTGAAGAGTTGCTGTTGGCTAAAAAGAAATTGAATCTTTAAGACAAGATGTTGTTGGTTAATTAGAAGATTCACAATTAAATATATTATTACTTCAAAAGAATGTTAAATTTAATTGCAATGAGTATTTGGTCCGATGGGCGGTCTGGTTTTGCACAATTTTGATAGTTAAGATATGGTATCAATAACTCCTAATTTTGAAAAGAGTCCGTAATATGTTAGTGATTATTTGATTTTCATCTGTTTTGCGTCTGATTTAATTGCAAGAATATTTTAGTTCGAATTTTATTTTCATATCTTGAAAAGGTTAAAATGACTTATAAGTAAACTACTTGGAGAATATAGTTAAAAATGATGTTAAATTAATGAAATTTTCATTATTTTTATTTATTTTGTATTGAAATCCTGTAGGAGTAGTAATATAATTATTTTTAATCTCTGAGTTTAATTGTCTAATTGAATAAAAATAGGAAAAATTGAGTCTAAAATAAGGTTGAATATGTGGAAACATTAATAAAAATCAAGTGGATAGAGGGATGGTTTCCAATCCCAAAAATATATTAAGAAACTATAGTCAGGATTAACTATAGTATTTCTTGTAGGTTGTAAGCAAATCTAATTTCACTGTTTAAAAATCTATTTTTGAATATATATTTTTTATTGAAAAAATTAGTAATATCATAAATAATCTTTATACTATATTAAAATCATATTATTAACGGGGAAGATATTATGAAAGCAGTTATTCCAGCAGCAGGTTTGGGTACTAGACTTTTACCTGCAACCAAAGCACAACCAAAAGAAATGTTACCTGTTTATGACAGACCTACTATCCATTATGTCATTGAGGAAGCCCTGGCTTCAGGAATAGATGATATTCTAATAGTAACAGGCAGAAACAAAAGGTCAATTGAAGATTATTTTGACAAATCCTACGAACTTGAATATACCTTGCAGAAGGCAGGCAAAGACCGTGACCTTAAAAAGGTTAGAAAAATCACTGATTTAGCTGACATCTGTTATGTCCGGCAGAAAAATCTTATAGGATTAGGTGATGCAATTAGCTGTGCTGAAAGACACATTGGTGACGAGCCTTTTGCAGTTCTTTTAGGAGATTCCATCACAAGATCAAAAACTCCTTTAACAAAACAGCTGATTGATGTTTTCAGCCAATACAACAAATCTACAATCGCAATCAGGCAAGTCACACCCGACAGAATCAGCAGGCATGGTATTGTCAGCGGATCTGCAATAAATGACAATGTCTATAAAATAGATAATCTCGTTGAAAAGCCAAATGTTGATGAAGCCCAATCTGACCTTGCAATCGTCGGAAGATATATCATAACACCGGATATTTTTGATAAGATTTCACAGACAGAACCAGGATTCAACGGTGAAATCCAGCTGACAGATGCACTTTCCAAGATGGATGAAGTATATGGTGTCAAGTTCGACGGTGATGTCTTCAACATTGAAAACAGGCTGGAATGGCTTAAATCATCAATCAATTTTGCAATGTATGATGATGAGTTCAAGGATGATTTGATTAGTTACATGAAGACTTTCATTTAATTTCAAGAATATGATTTCATCGAAACTCCAAGAAATATTGTATGTTATCTACATCTCTTTTTAAGTTAACGTTTAGTTAACTTATTACTTTTGTTAAATTAATTTGTACATAAATTATTTCTATACTTGCTATAAATTCTATCTATATTATTAATTGTTATTTTTATTAAATGATGGTTTGAAATCCTAGTGCAAATATTTTTTTTAAAATCATTTTTTAGTAATCCATAAACAATTTGGAATTATTCATATATTCAAACAATACTCTTCATTGATGTTGTTACTTAGTTCACATATTTCATTGATTATTTCAGTAAAAATTAATACATATTAATCACAAAACATGGTTTATATTATGGGGGAGGATATATGAAAAGATATTTGTAATTTTTTGCTTAGTGTGTTTTGAAACAAAAGATCAATTGAAGATTACTTTGACAAATCATATGACTCGAATACACTCTGCAAATGGCGGGCAAGGACCGTGACCTAAAAAAGGTCAGAAAAATCACAGACCTTGCAGACATATGCTATGTCGGACAGAAAAACCTCAAAGGCCTGGGAGATGCAATCGCATGTGCTGAAAGACATACTGGAGGTGAGCCTTTCGCAGTTCTTTTAGGCGATTCAATCACAAAAAGTGCAAAACCATGCACAAGGTAGTTCATTGATGTTTTCAAAAAATACAAAAAACCTGCAATTTCACTCAGGGAAGTTCCATGCGAAAAGATATGCAGTTACGGAATTGTTGACGGCAATAAAATCGATGAAAACATTTATAAAATTACATTATTATAAAATTGACATTATGATGCCTTAGATTTAATTCATTTTTTTTAAAATTATGCTTGTATTCCAAGAATCAATTTCTTTAACCTCAGCAATCAATTTTACATTATTTAAGTCCATTTCTATCGCTAAAGCTTTGGAATAATTAATAGGCAAACTTCCTATAATACTATTTCCATATTTCAAATCAATTTTATACAAATTAAACTTGTTAGTTAAATCCCTTTCTAAATGTAAAATAGAACCAATATCTAGATTATCCGTATTAATATGTACCTCAATATCGCTTCCTAAAAATGTATCAAATTGTTTTTGATTATAATTTTTTTCTTGTAAAATCTGAATTATTTCTTTTTTCTCGGAATCATTAAAATTTGGATTGTTAATCAGATTATCAAAATCAATATTAAAAAACCAATCATTGTCATTTTCATTTAAATACTCATTCACTATCTTAATACAAGTGTCTCGATTTTCAATTCCTAAATTCTTGCATTTACAGGTTTCTGGATTATTTAATCCATATTTAATATATGAAGAAAAATTTTTTATATTGTCTGGCAATTCATTGGGGGTTTCTATTTCATATCCATATTCACTATTTAAATGGTAAATTAATATTTCTAAAAGAGAGTGTATTCCCCAAGAAAAATTATACTGTAATGAATTATTTAAAAAGATGTGTAGTTTATTGTCATTAAAATTATTATCCCACAAGTTTACTAATTCTTCTATGGTCACTCCATCAATCCATTTTTTAGTAATATCTATTAAAACGTCTTTATTTTCTGTAAAGAAATTCATTTCATCATTTTCAGCTTTTAATTTGGGATTGTCCATTTCTTTTAAATTTGGAAACAAATTGAAAATATGCTCTAATAACAGTTCAGTATCATCTGATTCTATTAATTCATCAAATTCATCTAAATTTTCTAGAACATAATTTGAGATAGTTGTATTTGATTTTAAAGTTAAACCTGTTTTTGAATAAATAGTTCTTAATTCTTTGTCAGTTATTTCAGAATAAAATATGTTTCCAGAATGTTTTAAACGTTGGGACAACTGTTCTTTTTGGATTTGGTCTGATTGAATATAAAACAGACTATTTTTTATTGTATTTTCAATAACATTTTCATCTAAAGTGTCCATTGACTCTTCAACTAAAATATTAAATAAAATTGGTTCAATTTCCTCTTGAATAAGTTTATCAATCAAATAGGGATTAGAACTTGCAATGATTTCTTGGATAATTTCTAGTAATCTGCTATTTAATTTTTCAATATGTATTTTATTTGTATAATCCCAAAATCTATCCTTATCGTTTTGATTTTTTGCTATGAATATAATTTTACCTTCAGTTTCCTTGCCTGCGCGACCAGTTCTTCCAACTAAATTCCAAAAATCTCTTTTTGATACATTATCCTTTTCATTATAATTTAATGCATGAATTATAGAATTTTTTATTGGAAAATTAATCCCATGACTAATTGTATTTGATGCGATTAAAACTTTTAATTTTTTATTTTTGAAATCTGATTCAATACTCTTTCTTAATTCCTCAGGCAAATCTCCATTATGGATGCCTATATTGTACTGCAAACACCTTGTTACTGGATGCTTTTCACCTAATAATTTTTTTGAAATATTTAATGAATGTATCTTTTCATTATTTTTAAAATTCGAGTTGATTTCTTTATTAACTAATTTTTTAAGATTAAACAGTTCTAAAAATGATTCTCCAATGGATTCGGTATATCTTGCTTGTGATGTGAAGATTAAAATGTTTCCTTCAGATATTAGATTATATGCTAATTCAACTGTGATATCAGATTTGGTCCCATTATTATTTGGAAATTTTTTATTATTTTCTCTACCCGAATCGGGGTTTATATATGAATATGTATTTTGTTTGATTATATTAGGAACGAACATTTTCATTTCAGGATATTCAATATGTCCTTTATTGTTTTTATAATCTAAATATCCGATTAACCTTCTAGTAGGCGCCCATATTTCTCCATTAATCTTAGGGGACTCTAAAACATTATTTTCTTTGTGAGTAATCCATTTTGATAAATCTTTTGTATCTTCCTCATTCATCATTGCAGATACAAATATGAATCGTGCATTTTTCAGTTTCATTTTTAATTTAGAGATTAACAACTCCACCAACACTGATCTTTTACCATTGTCTCCCACAATATGTCCTTCATCAATAATTATTATTGAAACATCCTTAAAGAATTCTTTTTCATTTCGATAAAGCAAATCTATTTTTTCAGGAGTGGCAATAAGAACATCTGCTTCTTCCACCCATAGATTTTCATATTCATCAATTTCATATGATTTGGTCATGTTCGATAATGTAAATCCTAATTTTTCAAGTGAAGATAAACTCTCATTAATTTCATTAGTTAATGAAAGATAAGGTGTGATGTATATTGCTTTTGAGTTTTCATTTTCAATTAGTGAATTTAATAATAGTATTTCCGTAATAAATGTTTTTCCTGCACTGGTTGGCATTTTTATAATGTAATTTTCATTTTCCTGATTTTCTCCAATGATATTTGCATTTAAAGCATTTAATTGGGAGTTCCAAAATTCCATAATTGATTGTCTATTTTTAGCAGGTTTAATTTCAAATTTTGAGTAATAATCTTTTGTTTTTAATTTAATGAATTTATTCCAAAGTGGATGTGAAGTATCGATATATTTGTCCATATTGGTCCAAATATTTTTTTCAAAGAATATTTCCAATCTCACATTAAAAAGATGCATTAAATGTGACATTAAAACATTCCCACTATATAATATAGATTTATAGGCATTTTGAGAATGGAATGTTATTGCTTCTATCAGATTCTCATCACCTTCGAAGATAAATTCAATGAGATTTGTTAATAAAGAAATATAATTATTTAAAAATTTTTCATAAGCCGAATGCAATCTATTAGGATTAATTGTTCTTAATTGAATTAGCTCATCATTAAGCAAATAAATTTTCTTCTGTAAAAATAATTGTATGGTTTTTAAAAATAAGTTTTCTAAATTATTTAATTCATCATTAGTTTTTAAAGAATAATAATCAAATTCCTTTTCTAATTCATCAATCAAACATTTTGCATTAGCTTGATAACCCGAAAGGTCATAACATAAACTAGATAATAATAAACAATATCCTATATCATATTCATCACTTACATAATATAAATTTTCATAGATTTCCGCAGCCATTTTTAAAGATAAAATTGCAGTTTCATTATCTTTATCAGTCTCCAATATGTAGCATGACCTTGAAGAGATATAAAGAGCATATCTCCATAAATAACTTTCAGAATATGTTCTATTAAATTCAGCACCATTTTTCCTTGCATATGTTTGATTTAATGATTTTTTTAAGGTTTCAGAAGAAATAATTTCTTTCATTTCTATTTCTTTTAATTTTAAATATTCACTCTTCGAAATCATTTATTATGTCCTCTGCAATATCAAGTATAATTTCATAAGTTTCACCAATTAATTCATTTAAAGAATTAATTAAAACAATATTTATAATCAAATTTGGGAGCTCTGTAATGTTTTCTTTAAAGAATTCAATAATTTGCTCACCCCACCTGTTTTTTTCCATTATCATGAATATATGGAACTCTTTTTTGTAACTATTCGGATTCTTAATAGCATCATCAAATATTTGAAATAAACTATTATTTTTGTTTTTAGTATATAATATTCTATGAATATAATCTAATATTTCAGGTTTGTCCACATTATCCTTCAATAATTCTTTTTCAGCTTTTTTCATTTCTTTTTTATATTCATAAAAACCATTTTGCTTAATATTTCCTTTAGTTTTAACTTCACTAAATGCAATAATTAAAGGAGTATCATCTAAATAACAGGTCACGACATCTGCTTCTCCTCTCATAGCTTGGTCTTTTTTCTCTTTATACCTTAGTTTATAAATAGGGATTAAATGGTTTCTAAAAACATTTAATATCTCTGCGGATACAATTTCGCCCCACATGGATTTTTGAGGATGAAACAAGGCATTTTCATCGGGTAATAATGATTCGTTTAGATCTTTTTTAATTTCATCAGAATTTAAATTATTAAATCTAATTTTAAGATATTCTGGATCATATAAACTTAATAAAACTTTTTTTGAAATATTTTTTTTAATTTCAGCAGTGATTTCTATTTTTTCTTCAAATTCATAAAATTCCATTTTATTAGGATAATCTTCTTTTTCTAGTTTATTTTCTTCAATCCATAATTTAAGCATGATAAAACCATTGTTTAAACATTATTATTATTCATTATTTTCTTTGAAGTCAAATATTCTTTTTTTGATTTTAAATTTTATATCTGTTATTTTTATAATTAGTTATTTTCGGGTAATGTTAATTTAACTAATGAGATTAATCTTTCTTTGTCTTCTGGAGATTGATTATAATAATTTAAAATCACACCATATTCGTTAATATTTTTTACTTCATTGATACATATAATTAAAAAATCAATTAATCTCTCTGCAATAACTTTCACTAATGTTTGGTCATACTGTGTTATTTCTCCATGTTTATTTTCATGAACGAAGTTGTTTCGTTTAATGTAGAGAACATCAATTCTTCTTATTAGATATTTGGGATATCCATTCGCTTTTAAAATGTTTTTCATATGTTTTTTTAGGGCAGTATCTTTCATATCTCCGTAAATGTCTTTTAAAATCTTTTCACTCAATGACCAAAATTTAAAAAATGAATTTTCTAAGATATTTTCATTTGCAGCTAAATAGTATAAATAAAAATTCTCCTTAATTTTATCGGATATCTTTGGTTTATTTTCTTTGGTAAAATCTTTTATCTGTCCATTTGATGGTAATTTATCTATTTTTGATTTATTGATTTTTTTGGAATGTGTAATTATTTCATTTTGAACACCATATCTTATAATTTTATTTTGATTATCAGTAACAATTAATGAATTGCATTCCAAATCTGAAATTTGATTATTTAATGTTAATTCATTAATATGCGTTTTAGTAGTGGTTTTGTTAAATTTATTGACATATGTTAAAAACCCAAAAAATGAATAAATTTCTCTTAAGGCATCTGATTTTAGTAAATCAACAGCTCTTGTTTCTTTAAAAAATTTAAACATTAAATATCCAGAATTGAAATTATTCTTTTCTTTATGTTCTTTTTCAAACTCATAATCCTCAAAATCGAAAACTTTCAGATTAAATGGTTTTATAAGGTCTTCAAATTTTTCTTTTTCTTTTAGTTTTTTGGATATATTGGTATAAATGATAATATTCATTGGTTCTTTATTGGATGAAATCTGAAATTCGTATTGTTCATTTACTTTTAATAAGAATTCATATAAAATTAAGCTATTATCTGCTTTTTCCAATGAAGATAATATCCATCCAATATCGATGAAATTCAGTTCTTCACGTCTAAATACTTTTTCAATATTTGTCACATCAATTAAGTAAGACATTATTAATTCATAATACCATCTTAAGTCAGTATTGTTATTTTTCATTGACTCAATACTTTCAAGTAAAATATTTTTCAAATCTTTTAATTTGTCATTGGAAATTTTTTCCTTAAATTGTATGTCTTTATTTATTAATTCTAAAAATTCCCCACAATTATCGCAAAATTTAGCATTAGAATTAGATATCTGACTATTGCAGTTTTTACATGTTTCCATAATAGTAGTTTAATTTGTTTCTAATTATATTTTGCGAATTTTAAAAATATCATATATATTTGATAATAGGTATGATAGTTTCTATTGATTTATTTTAGTTATTGTGTTATATATGTATTAAATTGTTTTTGGTTATTCGTATATTTCCGAAACGAATGCTCTTAGGATGTTGATGATTAATTTAAATTCTCTTTAAATTTCTTATTTTTTTAACTTAATGTACTCTAATCATAAATAAAAAAAATTATTCATGCTATTAATGTTTAAATCTTCTTTTCCAAGTTCCACGATAATAATTATATAATCCCAAAAACAAAATAATTATTATAATACTTATTTTTAGGTGAATAATCGTGCAAATAACTGATGCAAATCAACTTCTGGAATTAAATGAAAATGAATTCATAGGCGAAGTTCCAAAAATGACAAACTCCCAAATCAATTTCACAGGCAAAAACAACATTCTAGTCTGTGAAGATGATGTTCGTCTGTGGAACTCTAGAATTGATTTCAACCTTGACAATTCTGTTTTATACCTTTCAAGTAATATCCATGATTATTCAGTTAATATTTCACTTCACAACAACAATGTCTGTTTTATCGGAAAGAACAATTTCTTCAACGGCAGAACCAGCTTTGTTTTATCAGAATCCAAAAACATCATTTTAGGTGATGAATGTTTCATTTCATATAATGTTGTTTTTAGAACCTCGGACGGACATCCAATCTACAATGACATATCAAAAAAGAGGATGAACTGGCCCAAAAGCATTTATGTTGGAGATCATGTCTGGTTCGGCCAAAACGCAATGATTTTTAAAGGATCCAAAATAGGCTCAGGTTCTATTATCGGTGCAAATTCTGTAGTTTCAAATAAAAAAATTCCTTCAAACACTACTTTTGCTGGGGCACCTGCAAGATTGATTCATGAAAATGTCTTCTGGACGCCTCATTCTGTTCATGGATGGGATGATGAGGAAATTGAAAAAATGTCTCATTCCAATTCTGATTTGTTTACTTATTCTCCGGATGAAAATACATTGGATTTTGATGACATTGAAGATAAGTTAAATAATTCGGATAAAGATGATGCAGTTGAATATGTGTCAATGTTTTTGTTTGCAGGCAAAAACCGTTTTTGTCTAAAATAAAATTTTTATTTAGTGAAATTAATATTATATAAAATTCATAATATGATGTAGGAAGTTTTAATTATGAAAGCAGTTATCCCAGCAGCAGGTTTAGGTACAAGATTACTGCCTGCTACTAAAGCACAACCAAAGGAAATGTTGCCGGTTTATTACAAACCCACAATCCATTATGCTGTTGAAGAAGCAGTAAAGTCTGGAATTGATGATATTTTAATCATAACCGGTAGGAACAAAAGGTCAATAGAAGATTATTTTGACAAGTCATATGAACTTGAATATACTCTGCAAAAGGCAGGAAAAGACCGTGACCTTAAAAAGGTTAGAAAAATCACTGATTTGGCGGACATATGTTATGTCAGGCAGAAAAATCTTATAGGATTGGGTGATGCTATTAGCTGTGCAGAAAGACATGTTGGAGATGAGCCATTTGCAGTTCTTTTAGGAGATTCCATCACAAGATCAAAAACTCCTTTAACAAAACAGCTGATTGATGTTTTCAATAAATATGAAAAATCCACAATTGCAATTAGGGAGGTTTCAGAAGATAAAATCAATAGGCATGGTATTGTTGATGGGTCTCAAATCAGTGAAAATCTTTATAAAATTAACAGTCTAGTTGAAAAACCTAACATGGATGAAGCCCCATCTAATCTGGCAATTGTTGGAAGATATATTCTAACACCGGACATTTTTGATAAGATTTCACAGACAGGACCGGGTTTTAACGGAGAAATCCAGCTTACAGATGCTTTATCAAAACTTGATGAGGTTTACGGGGTTAAATTTGATGGTAAGGTCTTCAACATTGAAACCCGTATTGAATGGCTTAAATCATCAATTGATTTTGCAATGCATGATGATGAGTTCAGGGACGACTTAATCGATTATATGAAAAATTTCATATAATTCATCTACATGTACCATTCACATTGCCTTATTTTTATTTTGTACTTATTTTAAATTAAAATAATACTTAATAATTCACACATATGAGTTAAAAAGTAGTTAAATTATTGATTGGTTTTTAAAGTAAATGACTGTTTGAAATCCTTTGTCAGATGATTTTTTTTACAAACTGGAAAATCTGATGAAATAAATGTCTGATTTTCTGCAAAATAAAAAAAGTTAAAGATAGATTATGAATCTATCTTTTAATGGTAATTTGACTTTTAGCATTAATGATATAGTTTCCGTTTTTGGAGGTTATGACCACTTTATGCTTTCCGATTTTCAGATTTTTTGTGTTGAACTTTGCTATGCCTTTGCTGTCTGTTTTCACAATATAATTCTTTGATTTTTTACCGGTGTAAATCTTAAGATTTATTTTGATTTTTTTGACCGCTTTTTTATTCAATTTCACTGAAACCTTGAAATATTTGGACTTTTTGTATTTGTGGGATACTTTTGGAGCTTTTGTAGTTGTTTTTGCAGGTTTGATTTTAAGGGTAGCTGTTTTGGTTGGAACTTTATAAACTGAAAATTCATCACTTTGGACTATAATTTTATAAGTTCCCACATCCAATGCGGGCAATATTTCGTCATAAAGTTTAATTTCGTCATAAAAATATATAGTGGCGTAAAGGACCTCTTTATTTTTTTTATATATTTTATAATAAAGCTGTTCATCTTTTATCTCACCATATTTTGGACTAGTCCAAGTTACAGGGGAAAGTTGGGATATGGATGTTAGTTTAACTGCATTTGGATTATATGTTTTTGTTGTACTTTTTAAAGTTAAAACACTATCAACCTTATCTATTTTAAAATTAATCGTCTGCACTGTTGTTCCAAATTCCTTGTTTGAAAACAGGATTTTGAATCTGTATTCAGTTACAGTTCCCCATGCTGACAGGAATGAACCATAATACAACCTGACATCAGTTTTTCCGGCAACTATTTGTGTGCCGTCTGATCGGGTTACTATATTATAATTATTTGTTAAATTATGGCCATTATCTTCAAATCCAATACAGAAAATGTGAATGCTTTCATTACCTATAGGTTCAGTTTCATTATTCAATATCACCTCAACTTTAGTGTCAAGATAATCCGTTCCGGTTTTTATAATGGTCATATTAGCTTTTGGCTTGTTTACAATCTGATTTAAACAATTGACAATATACACGTCATCAACTGAAATTTCTCTATCGCAATTAAAGGTTGCTTTTCCATTTATAACACTTATATTTGAAATGATTGCTTCTCCACTTTTTTTGTCGATAATGGAAAAAACGGATTCAGGCATACTGATAATATTGGCGTCATCATCAACGAAACTTAATGTATATTCATTATTGTTTTTTTGAAGATAGAGATTAACCAAATTTGCTTTAACTCTTTCATAGGGCATAATAATTATCTTATTATACCTGAATTCGTCAGCATCTTCGATATTGAATCCGAAAAAATTATGACTAATGAATACTTTAGATAAAGTTATATCATAAAAATAATCATCAAAATCCTCACTCGCAGGAACATGAATTGTTTTTGTAGCTGGTTTAATATATGTTGTTGAAAGAGTTAATGGTGTAAATCTATATGTGTCGCAAGTACTATATTCTCCTTCTCCATATTGTGAAATGAAAATATTGTTGGTCATATAAAAATTAGCAACTGTATTTTCTTCAGGCACAAACCTGACTGCACGTACATATGAATTATTTAAAAAAGTATTGCCGTGTAAGGTGGTATTTCCTTTTAAACGTACTATGTTGTCAGAATAATTATCTGTAGCAAGATTTTCTATAAACCTGCAGTTTGTAATATTTGCATTTTTAAAATTTAAAACCATTCCTGAATTTTTAGAGAAAGTGGAATTTGACACCTCGGCTTCATTTGCGTTTAAATATAATTCACAAAGATTTTTAAATTCACAATTGAATATTTTTAATGAGGTGATGTTGGAGAAGTGATAAAATAAACGATTATCATCGTTAAATGTTGAATTTATGATGATTACATTTTTTGAATCACCTATAGGGTGACCCATATTTAAAAATGTTGTGTTTATTATTTCAATTGTATCTCCTCGAATTTGAGATTCAGACTTATAACCCATTCCGTTAATATGGCAGTTTTGTAAAGTTAATTTGGAATTTGTTGCATATATTTTACAATTATCTAATACTAGATTTTTTATAACTACCTCTCCGGAAGTTACATTGATTTTACTGGAAATATAATTTTCTCCTGTTCCTGAGATGCTTATGGATTTATCAATTAAAAGTTCATTTGTGTAATCCGGTTCGCCAGGCCAATAATTATCCGTGATAACCAGTTCGCCAGATTCATTTTTTTGGTTTACAAGTGTTTGCAAGTCATCAATAGACTTTGTTTGTTTATCGTTAAGTATTTCTCCATTTGAATCGTCTAATGTCTGATTATCAAAATTGTCCGTTGCAGATGCTGCACCGGCAGAAATTATAAATATCAAACATATAAACAATAAAAATGTTTTGTTTTTGAGTTTCATATATGTGTGTATTTAATATCTAAAATATATACTTTTATGATATATCTGAAAGCAATATGGTCAAATGCTAATTGTAACTGAGTATTTTAACTGTATTAATGCATAATATTGTCTGTAATATACGTTCCATTTATATATTAAATTCTTTTGAAATTGTTATCATTATGCAATATTGCTTTCATTTCGTAAAATTGTTTTCACGAAGTAATATTGCTTTTAAATTAAAGAAAATTATTTATTTTAAAAATAATGGCTTAATCAATCATAATATTAATAAACAAAAAGTCATGGAACTCAAAATATTAAAAAAGTATATATGGTTCGAAAACTAAGTATGGTTTATAGGAGGTGATAATGCTATGGGTGATGAAAAATTGAGAGGCATTACAGCAGTCCTAATGTTTGTGACAGCATTAATTCAACTGCTGAAATGCCTATTATGGGGTTAATTCCCCATAATACCTACTCATATTTTTCTAATCCGATAGTATATAATACTTCCTATATCCATTTAAAAAAGGTAGAGTCATGTTCAAAATAATATTAACTATTATGCAAATTATGTTGAGTTTAGCTATAATATGTATAGGATACAAAAACCGAGATAAGCTCAGCATATTCATTGGCATCTGCTTGATAGTTGTTTCAATATTATGATTTAAAAACTGATAAATTATCTGTGAAAAAATATTATATCGTGATTATACAATTTTTAGGTTAATATGGGGTGGTTTTAGTTAAGTATAACCTTCTTCAGCCATATTTCCTTTATCATTATAGATTTAATATTTAATTAGAATGGGGTAATATGATAAATAAACGTAATAAACAGAAGAATAACTGTCCTGTCCCTGCTTAGAGTATATTGTATTTAAAGGCAATGCAAATAAACTTAAGAGGTAACTCGATAATTGTTTAAGTTATTGAGGCACTGTATTTTTTTTATAATTTAGTTCTATTTTAATTATTTTTTTATTTAGCTTATTTTTAATATTTTTTTATTAATATTATATGTTATTTTGCTAGGGTTGATGAAATAAATAGATATCTGGCGATATTTGCTTTTACAATTTAAGATTTTTAATTGATATTTTTATGGCTTAATTCTTTTAAATCAAAATAATCAATCGTTAAATAGATTAAAACTACTGGATAATATTTAATAATAATTATTACTTTCAATTTATTCTTTAATTTTAATATAGATAATTATATAAACTTTAAATTACATATTATTAGTATAGAAACTAATTTGTCCAAAAATCAATGTATCCGCATTGTTGACGTATATGTTTGCCCTAATAAAAAACTAATAAGTTTAGACAGTATTACATTAATTAATGGAAAATACAACAGACAAAAACACATTACTGGAGATTTACGGGAGTTTAGTTTTAAATTTAGTTGTAAAGATTGTCCTTTTGTTGAAAAATTTGGTAAAAAATGCAAATGTGCTCAAATTGAAGATAGAATGGGCTTGTATATGTATAAAATGACTAATGCATTTGCTGAAGGAAAATACAACGAAATTTATAAAGACAGATTTTTCAACAGCGAATGCATTAATGGATTTCACAAGACTAAGGATAGCATTTTAAACTTGTTATGCCGTGATTTCACGGCCAATCAAAATGAAATGCACCTGAGAGGTTTATTATATAATATTATACGATTAAAAGAACTTAAAGGAACATTTTGTTGATTTTTTCCCTCTTAAAAATCAAGAATTCTGTTTCCACTATTGAAAATTTGAAGTGATTTAAATTTTCATCCAAATATCTTTTATTCTCCTCTTTTAGGCAACCTTAGCATCAAAAAATCACTATTTTCGCCAGAAATGGTATTATCTGGCGAAAATAGAAAATTGGTATACCATTTATAATATTTAAATTAAAAAACTAATAAATTTAACTATTAAAAAAATGCATTAAAATTAAAAGAAATACAGTAAAAAAAGAAAATAAACCGAAAAATAAACTAGAAATAACTCATACAAATATGATATTCAATTAATTAAAAAAATAAATAAAATCATGAATTATATTTATTAAAAACCTCTAAAAATATCCTTAAAAAATTATCGAGTTACCTCTGAAAAATTACAAATTTAAAAATTGGAAAGTTACAGAAACTAATGGGAATCCTGTTGATGATGACCTTCGTGAAAAAAGGCTCAGGAAATTGCTTCAAAATTATCAAATCATTCATTATGGAAATCACATGGAAGATCTCTTAAAATTGACACATTGAGAAATGATTTACAATTAAAAATTGTGGATATTGGTGATGATGTGGAAGTTTGTGAAATTGTCGAAAGGATACAGGTTTTAATTAGATTGATATTTTCATCATCTTCAGCATATAAAATTATTGCAGATAAGGACACAAAACTGGTTAAAAGTGCGATGGAAGTTTCTCCAGTTAACATGCCTAATGAACCGACTGCAATAAGCATGGCTGTGGATTGTTTAAATTGTGGTAGGCATCATGAATTGTATATAAATCTATCTCAAAATCCTCAAATTGATTTTGAAATGCAAAATCAAGGTAAGATTCCATTTCCTGATGATGATATTTTACAATGTGAATGTGGTGAAGAGTTAGATTTATCTGAAATAAGCGATAATTTATATAATACAAATAATATATAATGAATAATTTTTAAGGTGGTTAATCTATGACTACAAATCGAAAAACATTAGAGGATAAATTAAATTTCATTAATGATGCCAAAAAGACAAATATTGCAAAAGTCCATGTTGAATCAGTTAAGATGGGTAGAGTTAATGTGCATCCAGTAATCCTTAAAAAACACTACGAATATGGTATTCACTAGAATACTTTTTTCTTTTTTTTTTTGAATGTTGATGTTATTGTGTGCTTTTCCATTCATCATCAAAAACTTATGTATATTACTGATACTAATATACGTTGGAATGGTTGATGATTAATGTATTTTTTGGTTGATGATTATTTTTTTAAAACTTCTTAACTTGCTTATTTTTTGATTTAAATTGTTTTAATCAAAAATAAAAAAATCATGTTAGTTGATGATTAAGGTTGATGATTAATGTTTATATATTCAGTATTTCTTCCTTTTCCAACACTTTTTATTAACTCTTTATTTTTTAATTTTCTAATGATTTTATAACTGGCTTGTGGAGAAATATCCAACATCTCTTGAATATCTTTATTTTTAATATGCGTTTTATCTTCAAGTAGTTTCAATACAGAAATTTCATTTGGAGTCAATTCAATCGTATTATCATATTTTGATGTGATTTGATCTAAATTCAATACTTCTGATTTTACTTTATCGATTGAATATAATACTCCCTGACAGAAATATTCCAACCAGTTTGTTAAATCATGGTTTTTATCAGCACTTTTTAGCGCATCAACATAAGCCTGCCTGTCTTGATTGTAATATTCATCTAAAGTGAAATAGTCACTGATATTGAATTTGTGTGTTGATAAAATTAATGTTGCCATAAGTCTGCTTGTACGGCCATTTCCATCGACAAATGGGTGAATGCGCACTAATTCATAATGAAGAATTCCCGCAATAATTACGGGATACATTTCATCTGTTGAATTGTTTAACCAATCTAATAATTCCTCTACTAAATGTGGTACTTTATATGCTGCTGGCGGCACATGATTTACTTCTTTAGTGTGCGGGTTACCAATATATACGAGAGTATCTCTAAATTTGCCTTCATATTCAGGATTTTTTAATAAATCTTTAGTCAAATCTCTATGCACTGATAAAATTGTATTTTTGGTAATAATTTTATCTGAATATTTATTCAATTGATTTAATACATTGAAATAATTTAATACTTCTTGTTCTGCTTTGGTAGTTGGTTCCTGATTGTTTTTGATTAATGTTTTTACTTCATCTAAGTTTAAAGGATTTCCTTCAATTGATGTTGAATAATGTGAAGACCTGATGAATGCATCTTGTTTTAGTTTAGTGTCATATAATGGGATTATTTTCGCGTTACTGATAACTTCTTTGGCTGATGCAATTTTTGCGATATAATTTACAATTTTATTGGTATATGTAAATTTGGGTTCAAACATAGTATCAACTTATTTTTCTTTATTATTAAAATGTATGTTGATGATTAATGTATTTTTTGGTTGATGATTATTTTTTTAAAAGTTCTTAAATTCATTCTTTTTTAATTTAAATTATTTTAACCAAAAATAAAAAAATCATGTTGGTTGATGATTAAGGTTGATGATTAGCGTTTTTAAAATTTTATCTTAATAATGCAAGAATACCACGACCTCTTTTAGGTCGTGGATGAATTGCAAGTTGGTGTACTTATTTTGATTGTGATTTTTGTTGGTTATTTATTGTTTTTGTGGGTTTAAAATTCTTATTTTTATTTTTA